>NC_016047.1:0-12500 GCF_000227465.1 Bacillus spizizenii TU-B-10 | reverse complement strand
TTTCAACGTGCGTGGGTTCGGGCCTCCATTCAGTGTTACCTGAACTTCACCCTGGACATGGGTAGATCACCTGGTTTCGGGTCTACGACCACGTACTCATGCGCCCTATTCAGACTCGCTTTCGCTGCGGCTCCGCATCTTCTGCTTAACCTTGCACGGGATCGTAACTCGCCGGTTCATTCTACAAAAGGCACGCCATCACCCGTTAACGGGCTCTGACTACTTGTAGGCACACGGTTTCAGGATCTCTTTCACTCCCCTTCCGGGGTGCTTTTCACCTTTCCCTCACGGTACTGGTTCACTATCGGTCACTAGGGAGTATTTAGCCTTGGGAGATGGTCCTCCCGGATTCCGACGGAATTTCACGTGTTCCGCCGTACTCAGGATCCACTCAGGAGAGAACGAAGTTTTGACTACAGGGCTGTTACCTTCTATGGCGGGCCTTTCCAGACCTCTTCATCTACCTCGTTCTTTTGTAACTCCGTACAGAGTGTCCTACAACCCCAAGAGGCAAGCCTCTTGGTTTGGGCTAATCCCGTTTCGCTCGCCGCTACTCAGGGAATCGCATTTGCTTTCTCTTCCTCCGGGTACTTAGATGTTTCAGTTCCCCGGGTCTGCCTTCTCATATCCTATGAATTCAGATATGGATACCACTCCATTACGAGTGGTGGGTTTCCCCATTCGGAAATCTCCGGATCAAAGCTTGCTTACAGCTCCCCGAAGCATATCGGTGTTCGTCCCGTCCTTCATCGGCTCCTAGTGCCAAGGCATCCACCGTGCGCCCTTTCTAACTTAACCGTTAAAAAGAATCACTATGTGATATCTTGTCTTACTAATTGAATGTGATGTCTACTGTTATCTAGTTTTCAAAGAACACGTTGGTGGAGCCTAGCGGGATCGAACCGCTGACCTCCTGCGTGCAAAGCAGGCGCTCTCCCAGCTGAGCTAAGGCCCCATTATTTAAGATGGTGGGCCTGAGTGGACTCGAACCACCGACCTCACGCTTATCAGGCGTGCGCTCTAACCAGCTGAGCTACAGGCCCATCTTAACTTATTCAAGGAACAAAGTTCCTTCAAAACTAAACAAGACAGGGAACGTTCTGTTTATAAGACCCAAGGTCTTATATTCCGTAAATATCCTTAGAAAGGAGGTGATCCAGCCGCACCTTCCGATACGGCTACCTTGTTACGACTTCACCCCAATCATCTGTCCCACCTTCGGCGGCTGGCTCCTAAAAGGTTACCTCACCGACTTCGGGTGTTACAAACTCTCGTGGTGTGACGGGCGGTGTGTACAAGGCCCGGGAACGTATTCACCGCGGCATGCTGATCCGCGATTACTAGCGATTCCAGCTTCACGCAGTCGAGTTGCAGACTGCGATCCGAACTGAGAACAGATTTGTGGGATTGGCTTAACCTCGCGGTTTCGCTGCCCTTTGTTCTGTCCATTGTAGCACGTGTGTAGCCCAGGTCATAAGGGGCATGATGATTTGACGTCATCCCCACCTTCCTCCGGTTTGTCACCGGCAGTCACCTTAGAGTGCCCAACTGAATGCTGGCAACTAAGATCAAGGGTTGCGCTCGTTGCGGGACTTAACCCAACATCTCACGACACGAGCTGACGACAACCATGCACCACCTGTCACTCTGCCCCCGAAGGGGAAGTCCTATCTCTAGGATTGTCAGAGGATGTCAAGACCTGGTAAGGTTCTTCGCGTTGCTTCGAATTAAACCACATGCTCCACCGCTTGTGCGGGCCCCCGTCAATTCCTTTGAGTTTCAGTCTTGCGACCGTACTCCCCAGGCGGAGTGCTTAATGCGTTAGCTGCAGCACTAAGGGGCGGAAACCCCCTAACACTTAGCACTCATCGTTTACGGCGTGGACTACCAGGGTATCTAATCCTGTTCGCTCCCCACGCTTTCGCTCCTCAGCGTCAGTTACAGACCAGAGAGTCGCCTTCGCCACTGGTGTTCCTCCACATCTCTACGCATTTCACCGCTACACGTGGAATTCCACTCTCCTCTTCTGCACTCAAGTTCCCCAGTTTCCAATGACCCTCCCCGGTTGAGCCGGGGGCTTTCACATCAGACTTAAGAAACCGCCTGCGAGCCCTTTACGCCCAATAATTCCGGACAACGCTTGCCACCTACGTATTACCGCGGCTGCTGGCACGTAGTTAGCCGTGGCTTTCTGGTTAGGTACCGTCAAGGTACCGCCCTATTCGAACGGTACTTGTTCTTCCCTAACAACAGAGCTTTACGATCCGAAAACCTTCATCACTCACGCGGCGTTGCTCCGTCAGACTTTCGTCCATTGCGGAAGATTCCCTACTGCTGCCTCCCGTAGGAGTCTGGGCCGTGTCTCAGTCCCAGTGTGGCCGATCACCCTCTCAGGTCGGCTACGCATCGTTGCCTTGGTGAGCCATTACCTCACCAACTAGCTAATGCGCCGCGGGTCCATCTGTAAGTGGTAGCCGAAGCCACCTTTTATGTTTGAACCATGCGGTTCAAACAAGCATCCGGTATTAGCCCCGGTTTCCCGGAGTTATCCCAGTCTTACAGGCAGGTTACCCACGTGTTACTCACCCGTCCGCCGCTAACATCAGGGAGCAAGCTCCCATCTGTCCGCTCGACTTGCATGTATTAGGCACGCCGCCAGCGTTCGTCCTGAGCCAGGATCAAACTCTCCGATAAAGTGGATCACAGGTTAAGTTCACCGCATCCTGCGGTGACACCTGTGTGACCTGCGTCGTGCAGGCCTTAGTTTGACTGACTACGCACATCGCTGTGCGATTTTATAAAACATGAATTAACAGGTACGTTTTGTCTTGTTTAGTTTTCAAAGAACTTTGTGTGCTCCTCTCGAAGCGACTACTTAATAGTAACATTTTTAGTTAACTAGGTCAATACTTTTTTAAAAAAGTTTTTGCTAGTCATGTTTGTGTCTTTTAAAAGACAACAGAAATGATTATACCATAATCCTTATAACTGTAAAGGGTTATGGCACAAAAAAAGCGCAGCTATTTCAGCTGCGCTTTTCTCACACTTCTTCTTGTGTTTCTTCATTCTCATCTTCTTCGTCTTTCTCTACTAATGCTACTGTAGCAACATGCTCTTCTTCCGCCATTCTGATGAGGCGTACACCTTGAGTGACACGTCCGGTGATTGAGATGTCATTGATGTCCATTCTAATGAGTACGCCGCTGGCCGTAATAATCATTAGATCCTCTTCACCTTTAGTAGCTTTTACTGTTACTAATTGGCCGTTGTTCTCGGTGATTTTCGCTGTTTTGAGTCCTTTTCCGCCCCGGCTTTGGGTTCTGTACTCTTCAGCCGGAGTTCGTTTTCCGTAACCTTTTTCAGTTACGATAAGGACATGTGATTCTTCCTCTAATATCTCCATGCCGACAACAACGTCGTTATCGGTCAGGGTGATGCCTTTTACGCCTGCCGCAGTTCTTCCCATTTCCCGGACATCTGTTTCAGGGAAACGGATCAGCAATCCATTTTTCGTTCCGATGATCATTTGTTTTGTACCGTCAGTCAGACGTACACCCATCAATTCATCATCCTCACGTAGACTAAGAGCGATTAGGCCATTGTTGCGGATATTAGCAAACTGAGACAGTGAAGTTCGTTTTGAAACCCCGTGCTTTGTTGTGAAGAAAAGGTAAAGCTCCGCATTGAATTCAGTGACTGGAATAATTGCGTTAATCCATTCACCCTTTTCTACCTCCAGCAGGTTAATAATCGGGATTCCTTTTGCTGTTCTGCCGTATTCAGGGATTTCATACCCTTTTGCACGATACACTTTCCCTTTGTTCGAGAAGAAGAGAATCGTGTCATGAGTTGACGTAGATATTAAATGCTCAACGAAATCATCTTCGTTTGTTCCCATTCCCTGTACACCTTTTCCGCCTCGTTTTTGACTGCGGTAAGTTGATGCAGGAAGACGTTTGATGTACCCGTTGTGTGTCAGAGTGACGACGATATTTTCTCTCTCAATAAGATCTTCATCTTCAATTGTTTCTAGTCCAGAAGTGACGATCTCCGTGCGTCTTTCATCGTTGAAACGCTCTTTGATTTCAGTGAGTTCTTCACGGATGATCTCAAGCACTTTATATTCATTTGCCAAAATGTCTTTTAGCTCTGCAATTAATTTAACAAGAGATTGGTATTCTTCTTCGATCTTTTCACGTTCTAGTCCTGTTAAACGCTGCAGCCTCATATCGAGGATCGCTTGTGCTTGCTTCTCTGTCAGTGAGAATTGTTCAATTAGACCTGTTCTCGCTATTTCAGCCGTTTGAGAATTACGGATAAGAGAAATAACTGCATCGAGATGATCGAGAGCAATTCTCAAACCTTCCAAGATATGAGCTCTCGCTTCCGCTTTACGCAATTCATATGCTGTACGGCGTCTGATGACGACTTTTTGATGGTCAAGGTAATGCTCTAGGCATTGCTTTAGATTTAAAACTTTCGGCTGACCGTCAACAAGCGCAAGCAGGTTGATACCAAAAGATGTTTGTAGCGCAGTTTGTTTGTATAGGTTATTTAGAATAACATTTGCATTGGCATCGCGTCTGATTTCAATGACAATTCTCATACCTGTACGATCTGACTCATCACGCAGATCTGTGATGCCCTCTATCTTTTTGTCCCTAACGAGATCAGCAATTTTCTCGATTAATTTCGCCTTATTTACTTGGTAAGGTAACTCTGTAACGATAATTCTTTCTTTACCTGAAGATGTTTGTTCGATCTCAGCTTTTGCCCGAATCGTAATAGAGCCTCGGCCAGATTCGTATGCTTTCCGGATACCGCTGCGTCCCAAGATTTGACCCGCAGTCGGGAAATCAGGCCCTGGAATGACTTCCATCAGCTCAGGGATTGTAATGTCCGGGTTCTCACTGACAGCAAGTACACCGTCAATGATTTCCCCAAGCTGGTGCGGAGGGATGTTTGTTGCCATACCTACCGCAATACCGGCAGCACCGTTCACGAGCAGATTCGGGAACCTTGAAGGCATAACGACGGGTTCTCTTTCTGACCCATCATAGTTGTCCTGATAATCGATTGTGTCTTTTGTGATATCTCGAAGAATTTCCATCGAGATCTTAGACATTCTTGCTTCTGTATAACGCATGGCAGCCGCTGAGTCTCCGTCAACAGAACCGAAGTTCCCGTGACCGTCAACGAGCATGTAACGGTAGTTAAAATCCTGCGCCATTCTGACCATGGATTCATATACCGCTGAATCACCGTGCGGGTGGTATTTCCCGATAACTTCTCCGACGATACGCGCGGATTTTTTATATGGCTTGTCACTCGTCATGCCCAAATCATTCATTGCATACAAAATCCGTCTGTGAACCGGTTTTAAACCGTCACGTACATCTGGAAGAGCACGGGACACAATAACGCTCATTGCATAATCCAAGAAGGACGTACGCATTTCCTGACTGATATTTATTTCACGAACTTGTGGTGTGTTTTGTTCACTCATTAAAAAACCTCCCTGAAGTATCACATGAAATATGTGGGAGTAGATTGTCCATTATGACCTTCAATACGATTTCACTATTCTCCATTATATCAATAAACTTATGATTATACACATTAAATTGCTAGAATATATAGGTATTGCAAGCATTACTGCAGCTGATCTTGTTCAGAAAAAAGCCTTATTTCTAATTGGAAATAAGGCTTTTTATGATTAGATGTCAAGATTTTTAACGTATCTCGCATTCGCTTCTATGAAGTTTCGGCGCGGTTCTACTTTGTCGCCCATCAGCATTTCAAATGTCTCATCCGCATCCATAGCATCTTCAAGAGTTACCTGAAGAAGTGTTCTAGAGCTAGGGTCCATGGTTGTTTCCCATAGCTGGGTGGCATTCATTTCACCAAGACCTTTATAACGCTGCAATCCCGGCTTAGGCGTTTGGGGCAGCGTTTTTAACAGATCTTCAAGCTCCTTGTCATTGTATGCATATTCAACACGTTTCCCCTGTTGAACCTTATAGAGCGGCGGTTGCGCAATGTACACGTAGCCATTTTCGATAATTTGGCGCATATATCTGTAAAAGAACGTTAACAACAGTGTTCTGATATGCGCGCCGTCAACGTCGGCATCTGTCATAATGACAACTTTGTGGTAACGGGCTTTCTCCAGGTTGAAATCTTCCCCGATACCTGTGCCGAGCGCTGTAATCATAGAGCGAACTTCGTTGTTAGAAAGGATTTTATCCAGTCTGGCTTTTTCAACGTTCAGGATTTTACCTCTAAGCGGCAAAATGGCTTGGAAATGTCTGTCGCGGCCCTGTTTAGCAGATCCTCCGGCAGAGTCACCCTCTACGATATACAACTCGGAGATGCTCGGGTCTTTTGAAGAGCAGTCCGCTAACTTACCGGGAAGGTTTGAAATTTCCAAAGCACTCTTGCGGCGTGTTAATTCACGGGCTTTTTTCGCAGCCATTCTTGCTCTTGCCGCCATTAAACCTTTATCGACAATTTTTTTGGCCGCGTCTGGATTTTCCAGCATAAATGTTTCCATTGCCGTAGAAAATAACGTATCGGTGATCGTCCGCGCTTCTGAGTTGCCTAGCTTTGTTTTTGTTTGGCCCTCAAACTGCGGATCAGGGTGTTTGATTGAAATAATCGCGGTCAGCCCTTCTCTTACGTCATCTCCGCTTAGGTTTGGATCATTTTCTTTAATAAGCCCTTTTTTTCTGGCGTAATCGTTGATAACACGAGTCAGACCCGTTTTAAAGCCCGCTTCGTGGGTACCGCCTTCATACGTGTTAATGTTATTTGTAAATGAGTAAATGTTGCTTGTGTAGCTGTCATTGTATTGTAAAGCAACTTCAACCGTAATGCCGTCCTTTTCGCCTTCAATGTAAATCGGCTCTTCATGGACAACTTCTTTAGATCGGTTTAAATACTCTACATAACTTTTAATTCCGCCTTCGTAATGGTACTCATTTTTGCGCTCTTGTCCTTCACGTTTATCTTCAATCGTGATGTTTACGCCTTTTGTCAAAAAGGCTAATTCGCGCACGCGGTTCGCAAGCAGATCATAATCATACTCAGTTGTTTCTGTGAAAATCTCAGGATCAGGGACAAAATGTGTCGTCGTTCCTGTATGATCTGTTTCGCCAATGATTTCAAGGTCTGAAACCGGAACTCCGCGTTTATAGGTTTGACGGTGGATTTTACCGTCACGGTGTACCGTCACCACAAGCTCGGTTGAAAGCGCGTTTACGACTGACGCACCTACACCGTGCAATCCTCCAGACACTTTATAACCGCTTCCGTCAAATTTTCCTCCAGCATGAAGCACCGTCATAATGACTTCTACCGCAGGACGGCCCATTTTTTCATGAATACCGACTGGAATACCGCGGCCATTATCTATCACCGTGATGCTGTTGTCTTTCTCGATTTGGATATTGATATCCGTACAATAACCGGCGAGGGCTTCGTCAATACTATTGTCGACAATTTCCCATACCAGGTGGTGAAGGCCTTTGCTGTTTGTTGAACCGATATACATCCCTGGTCTTTTACGAACAGCTTCCAATCCCTCTAGTACCTGTATCTGATTTTCATCATAACTGTTTTGCTGCTGTTCCATAGCCACGTCATTCACCTACACTTTTCTAAACGATATATTCGTGATAAAAAATTTCTAAGAATCTATTTCAAACATAAATTGCGCACGTTTTTTTAATGTGCTGGAAGATAAGGGAGAGTAATATATATTCTGAACCGTGACTACGATAGATTTGGGCGTGCCGTTTACGGAAGGCACCACCTTGTGTTTCTGTTTTTTCAGAAATTCTTCAACAATAGGCGACATGTTGGCTTTAAAGTCAAAAATGCCGACAATATCTCGTGTTGAAACCACAAAGTCATCACCTAAATGAATATACAATTGCCCACCTCATTTCTTCACTTCACTAACGCACCATTTTGCACACGGAACATTCCTGCTTGACGTAAGGTTTCGTGATCAATGCCATCAACGCTTGTCGTTGTGACAAACGTTTGTACACGGCCTTGGATCGTATGAAGCAAGTGTGACTGGCGATAATCGTCCAGTTCACTCAGTACATCATCCAATAGTAAAATGGGGTATTCTCCGATTTCTTCATGGATCAGGTCAATCTCCGCCAGCTTAAGAGACAATGCCGTCGTTCGCTGCTGTCCTTGAGAACCATACGTCTGCACATCGCGTCCGTTCACATAGAAAAGAACATCGTCACGATGAGGCCCTGACAGCGTAACACCGCGCTCAATTTCTTTTTCTCTTAATTTAGAAAACGCTTCTTGATAGCTATCTCCTATTTTCGACAAGTCTTTAGGATCTGATACCTCAAGAGCCGTATGGTACTTCAGGGTCAGCTCTTCAAGCCCTCTTGAGATGCCCGCATGGATAGGCTGAGCCCATTTTTCGAGCTGCGCTGTAAATTGCAGGCGTTTTACGACGACTTTTGCTGCAACTTCTACAAGCTGATCGGTCAAAACATCGAGCATCGTTCTGTCAGTTTGTTTTCTTGTTTGCAGCTGCTTCAAAAAATGATTTCGCTGCGAGAGGATTTTCTGGTAAAGAGAAAGGTCATGCAGGTAAACAGGAGAAACCTGTCCGATTTCCATGTCAAGAAACCGCCTTCTCACTTGAGGGCTTCCCTTTACAAGATTTAAATCTTCCGGCGCGAACATAATGGTGTTGAGGGCCCCGACATACTGGCTGAGCTTTTGCTGTTCAATATGATTGACCTTGCCCTTTTTACCCTTTTTGGAGATGACGAGCTGCATCGGGATCGCCCCGTTTTGCTTCATCACTCTTCCCTCTATTTTAGCATAGTCTTTGTCCCACCGTATAAGTTCTTTGTCATTTGACGTCCTGTGCGATTTCGCCATGGATAAGACATAGATCGCCTCCATGAGATTTGTTTTCCCCTGGGCGTTTTCTCCGATGATCACATTTACTTTATTTTCAAATTGAAGTTCAGCATGGTCGTAGTTGCGGTAAGATGTCAGTTCTAAGTTCTGGATATACAATCAGTGTCACCCGCTTTAATTGACGACTTGAAATGAACCAAATCCTTCAATCTCTACCACATCTCCAACATACAGCTTTCTGCCGCGGCGGTTGTCCGGCTCGTTGTTCACAAGCACTTCATGCTCGCTTAAAAACCACTTCGCCATACCGCCTGACTGAATGACATCGGCTAATTTCAAGAATTGTCCGAGTGTAATCATCTCTGTATCAATTGAAATCGGATTTGCCATTATATCGACCTCTTTCAAATATCACTAATATCTAATTGTACTAAAAAAAAACGAATTAGGGAAAGGGAAAACTTGTCGGAGCAGATACCGAATAGAAAAGCTGCCGAAAGGGTCGGCAGCAGTGTATCGGATTAATAGGTTCTGACAGGAAGGATAAGCTGTACAATCGTTTCATCATTCGGTGTGCGAATTAAGAAAGGTCTCATTGCGCCTGTAAAGCTTACCCGTATTTCTGCTCCTTCAAGCACCTTTAGTGCATCCAGCATATATTTTGGACTAAATGAGATATTTAATTCCTCACCTTCGATCTGATCAGCAAGAATCGCTTCAACAACTTTTCCAATTTCAGGTGAGTTGGAAGAAATCTCAATCGATTCAGCCGGTTTTGCAGACAGCTTCACCACGTTGTTGCGTCCCTCTCTGGCTAAAAGAGATGCACGATCAATTGCCTGAAGGAATTCTTTTGTGTTCACAATGATTTCTGTTTTGCTTTCTTGCGGAATCAGGCTGGTTGTATCCGGATAATTTCCGTCCAGAAGCCGCGAGAAGAATAAAACATTTTTCGCTTTAAACAGAACTTGGGTTTCTGTGATTACGATATCTACAAGTTCCTGATTGTCATCCAAAATCTTGCTGAGTTCAGTTAAGCTTTTTCCCGGAATCACGACGTTATAAGATCTGTCTTCTGGAATATCAAGTTTCGCTTTTCTTAAAGCAAGACGGTGGCTATCCGTCGCAGTGCATAATAATTCACTTTGCTCCACTTTCCAGTTTACACCTGTCAAGATAGGGCGTGTTTCTGAGGTGGACACCGCGAATACTGTTTGTCTGATTAGATTTTTTAACAAGTCAGTTGGAATTTGAATCGCGTGATGCTCTTCGATCTGCGGCAAGTGCGGGTACTCATCAGCATCCAGACCGTTTAGATTAAATTCAGCTTTGCCAGAACGGATAATCGTCAAATACTGGTTCTGCACTTCGATTTCTACAGTTGCCATCGGCAGTTTTTTTACAATCTCACTAAAGAAGCGGGCTTGTAAAACGATGCTTCCAGGCTGTTCTATTGTGACGATCTCCTTATCTCCTTCTTCTTTTGGAATGAAGGATTCAATTGAAATATCTGAATCGCTTCCTGTAAAGGATACGCCATCATCTGATGCAACGATTTTAATACCAGTCAGAATGGGAATCGTAGTTCTGGATGAAACTGCTTTTAATACATCTTGGACACTTTCAACAAGACGATCTTTTTGAATCGTGAATTTCATTTTTATCCTCCTAACGGATAATGTATTAATATATATATTTTTAAAAAAATAGTAGAAGTAATAGTAGGGCTTGTGGATTTGTGGATAAGTTGTGAAAAAGACAGGAAACACAGCCTATCCACATGTGGACAGACTGTGTATGACTTCTGAAAAGTTATTCACACTTTCCCCGATTAATCCCCGGTCCTGCTATTTAAGCTGTTCTTTAATTTCTTTTACATGCTGCTGAAGCTGTTCATCGTCTGCCAGCAGTTTTGAAATTTTTTCATGCGCATGAATAACGGTCGTATGGTCACGGCCTCCAAACTCTTCCCCGATTTTAGGAAGAGAGGAATCAGTCATTTCCCTTGATAAGTACATGGCGATTTGTCGCGGGAAAGCTACTGATTTTGTCCGTTTTTTTGCTTTGAAATCCTCGAGTTTAATATTAAATTGCTGACCTACTACCCTCTGAATTTCTTTTATCGTAATGACTTTCGGTTTTGAAGAAGGAATAATATCTTTCAACGCCTCAGCGGCCAGATCAGCATTAATATCTTTATTAATTAAAGATGAGTAAGCAACAACTCTGATTAATGCTCCTTCAAGTTCCCGAATATTGCTGTCGATTTGATTTGCGATATAAAGCATAACCTCGTTCGGAATATCGAGGCCCTCCGCTTTGGCTTTTTTTCGTAAAATCGCAATTCTCGTTTCCAAATCTGGCGGCGTGATATCCGTAATCAGGCCCCATTCAAAACGTGAACGCAATCTGTCTTCAAGTGTCGGAATTTCTTTTGGAGGTCTGTCACTTGAAATGACGATTTGTTTGCTTTCTTCGTGCAATGTGTTAAATGTATGGAAAAATTCTTCCTGGGTTTGTTCTTTCCCCGCTAAAAATTGAATATCATCTATCAAAAGCACATCAACATTTCGATAGCGATTGCGGAAGTCGACGGCTTTATTATCTCGGATAGAGTTGATGAATTCGTTTGTAAATTTCTCAGAAGACAGATAAACCACTTTGGCAGAAGGATTATGATCTATTACATAATGGCCGATCGCATGCATTAAGTGTGTTTTCCCTAAGCCGACGCCCCCATAGATAAATAAAGGGTTGTAAGCTTTCGCGGGTGCTTCCGCTACTGCGAGGGAAGCAGCGTGTGCAAATCGGTTTCCAGATCCGATGACAAAAGTATCAAAAGTATATTTTGGATTGAGCATATTTTGAGGAAAATCAGATGTATCTTCTTTGACCGCTTTTTTGACTTGCGGCTTCGGCATAAAGTCCTCAACATCTTGATTTTGAGGAATGACAAACTTAATGCTCAATTCTTCCCCGGTTAATTCATATATAGTATCTGCAATCAGATGCAAGTATCTGGACTCCAGCCAGTCTCTGGCAAATTCATTGGGAGCCGTGATCGTTAATGTATCTCCTTGCAGTGAGTGGGCTTTGGTTGACTTCATCCAAGTCTCAAAACTCGGTTTGCTCAACTTTTTTTCGATTTGAGCAAGGGCTTGGTTCCACAGGTCTAATATATTTTCCATCTTCCGGCACGTCCCTCCTTTTCATAGAAAATGGCGTCTTTCTCTGTTATAGAACACAAAAAAAGAGCAAATGGCGCTTACCATTCGTACACATTAAATGTTGAAAACATATAATATAGTAGATAAATAGCTTTTCGACAAATTTCACAACTTGTGGACAACCTTCTACACAAGCTGTGTGAAATCAATCCACAACTTATCCACACTTTGTGGATAAGGAGTAAAGGTAAGATTAGTAATCAAGAGTTAAAACACAAATATAATACCAAATTAAACGAGAGCTTGCAATGGTTGTCACAATCTTATCCACAAAGCGGACAACCTGTTGAAAAAATCTTGTCCACAGGGGTTGGTAATGTGAAAATGTTGTCGATAACCAATGTGGATATTAAAAAAGAGCTAAAAAGA